>NZ_VWWH01000210.1:0-1322 GCF_011753045.1 Burkholderia sp. Ap-955 | reverse complement strand
GGCCGCCCGCACGCGAGCGGCGCCGCAGCGCCGCACCGCTCAATGCTTTTCCATCCGCTCCAGCGCCTTGATGTCCTCCTCGGACGTCATTTCGCAGGCCAGCAGCGTCTTGCCCTTCAGCGCCGGGCCCTGGCGGGCCGACACGAGGATCAGCGCACCGCCCGGGCCACGGACCGTCAGCCGGCGCGAATAGCCGACGGACGATGCACCCAGCAGGTGGCCCTTCTCGAGGGTGAGCTGGTAGCGTTTCGCGAGCTGATCGGCCACCTCGCCGTCCACGAGCACGCCGATCCCGGTACTGACGAACACGACCTGCTGCGTCGTGAAGCCGTCGCGGTGGATCGGCTCCGGCAGGCGATAGACCGCGGCACCGAGCATCGACTCGTCCGGTTTCGGATCGGCTGCCTTGGCGGTGTTGTAGATCGAGTCCATCAGATCCGACGTGAACGGCGGCTTGCAAAGCGCGGCGTTGAAGATGTCGGGCTGGGCGGGCGGCGCGGCGAGTGCGGTGAGCGGTGCGCCGGCAATGACGAGGGCGACGGCGCCGACGGCAGCGGCACCAAGCCTGGAAAGGCGATGGGACATGGATGCAGTTCTCTCAGGTTTTATTGTGAGGCTGCATGTTAATGCATTGCCGCGTGTCGAACGATCGACGTGGAGCAGCCGGATGGCGGCAATGCAACCGGCGCGTACGCCCGCGCCCCGCGATCGATTCCGTCGCCGGGTAATCGATGCGCGGGGCGTCGGGGCATGCGCGTCATGCAGCCGGTGTGATGCCGGTGCGTGCGGACGAACCGTTACGGCGCGACGACCGGGTGCTTCAGCGCGTGCGCGGTCTCGATCCACTGCGCGTGGAACTCGTCCGCGTCGGGCTTGAGCCCGAGTTCGCCGTTGCGATAGGCCATCGCGAGCGTCTGCACGGCTTCCGGCAGTTCGTGCTCGGCGGCGCGGCGATACAGCGCCAGCGCGCGCGCCTCGTCGCGCGGCACGCCGCTGCCTTCGCGGTACGCGTTCGCGAGCATGAAGTCCGCGGCCGGGATGTCCGCGCGCGACGCGGCGTCGAACCAGTGCGCGGCCTGCACGGGATCGGCGGCGACGCCGTAGCCGCTGCGATAGATCAGCCCGAGGTAATACGCGGCGGCCGGGTCGCCCTGCGCGGCCGCTTCGCCGACCAGCGTGCGGGCGCGTGCGTAGTCCTTCGGCATGTCGCTGCTGCCGAGCAGCAACGCCTTGCCGAGCGCGAGCTGCGCGCGCCGGGCGGCCGGCGCGTCGGCCTTGCTGTCTGCCGCCGCGGCCGTTTCCAGCCAGCCGCGTCCCTCGTA
>NZ_VWWH01000209.1:0-1461 GCF_011753045.1 Burkholderia sp. Ap-955 | reverse complement strand
CGGTGCGACGCGGGCGCGGCAACGGCGCCACGCGTCTCGGAGAAGCGGCACGAAGCGATTCAAGGCGGCAGGAGCGCGGATGGAAGAGGCGCGATCCTAGCAAACGGCACACGTGCGACGCCCGCCAAAACGGCCGTTTATTTGCAGGATTTACAGACGATTACGTTTGTTGCCCGCCGACAACCTTTTATGGCGTGGCCCGGCGCGATTCTCCCGACGAATCGGGGCCGGCGCCGCCAGCGCTCGAGGCCGTCTGTCAGCGCGGCACGGCGTCGTCGGCGGCCATTGCGACCACATCCGCGAGCCGCTGCGCGGCCGCCTCCATCTGCGCGCGGCCGAACCCGCCGAAGCCCAGCACGAGCCCCGGGCGGGCCGTACCGGGCGCGAACATCGGCGACACGGCGCGCACCGCGACGCCGGCTTGCGCGGCGCGCTCGACCACGTCGAGATCGTCGATGCCTTCCGCGAGCCACAGCACGACGTGCATGCCCTGATCGCCCGGCTGCACCCACGCCCGTTCGCGCGGCAGCCGCGCACCGAGCGTGTCGATCAGCAGCGTGCGCTGTTCCGCATACACGCCGCGCACGCGGCGGATGTGGCGGTCGAGGTGGCCTTCCGCGATGAACGCGGCCAGCACGTGCTGGTCGGCGGTCGGCACATGACGATCCATCAGCACGCGGGCGCCGCAGAACGCGGGCACGAGGTCGTCGGGCGCGATCACGTAGCCGAGCCGCAACGACGGAAACAGGATCTTGCTGAACGTGCCGAGGTAGATCACGCGGTCGGGGTCGAGCCCCTGCAGCGACGGGAACGGATGGCCTTCGTAGCGCAGCTCGCTGTCGTAGTCGTCCTCGACCACCCACGCGTGCTGCCCACGCGCCCATGCGAGCAGCGCATTGCGCCGCGCCATGCTGAGCGGCATGCCGAGCGGATACTGGTGCGACGGCGTGACGAACGCCACCCGCGCATGCGGCGCGAGACGGATGCCGGCGTCGACGTCGATACCGTCGGCGTCGACCGGCACCCGCACCATCGCGTCGCGCCGCCCGGTGCTGTCGAGCAACGCGGTGATGCCGCGATAGGCCGGATTCTCGACCCATGCCTGATCGCCCGCGCCGAGCAACACCTGGCTCGCGAGATGCAGCCCCTGCTGCGTGCCGCTCGTGATCACGACCTGGTCGGCATGGCAGCGCACCGAGCGCGAGCGGCGCACATAGTCGGCGATCGCCTCGCGCAGCGGCAGCGCGCCTTGCGGATCGGCATAGCCGGACGGTGCGCCGGGGCCGCGTGCGCGCAGGCGGTTGCCGAGCCGGCGCCAGATGTCGTCGGGCGCGGTGAGGCCGATCGGCACCGAGATCGCGAACGGCATGGCCGGCAGCGGACGGAATTCGCCGGCGATCCGCGCGAAGGCGGCGGCCGGCTCGGGGAGGCCGGTGCGCACCGGCGGGCGGTGTCGGGCAG
>NZ_VWWH01000208.1:0-1494 GCF_011753045.1 Burkholderia sp. Ap-955 | reverse complement strand
ACCGACGTGAGCTCGTTGTCGACCAGCCAGACCATGACCAACAGCAATGTCAGTTCGTTGTCGACCGGCCTGAATGCGACCAACAGCAGCGTGACGAGCCTGTCGACTTCGGCTGCGGCTGGGATCATCACGGCACAAAGCGGTGTAGGCTCGCTGTCGACGGGTCTGAGCACGACGAATAGCACCGTCGGTGCGCTGTCGACGCAGGAATCGACCGACGTGGGTTCGTTGTCGACCAGCCTGAACATGACCAATAGCAGCGTGACAAGTCTGTCGACTTCGGCTGCGGTGGGGATCAGCACGGCACAAAGCGGTGTGGGTTCGCTGTCGACGGGGCTGAGTACGACGAATAGCACCATTGGTGCGTTGTCGACGCAGGAGTCGATCGACGTGGGTTCGTTATCGACCAGCCTGAACACGACCAACAGCAACGTGACGAGCCTGTCGACTGGCCTGGACACGACGAACAGCAGCGTGACGAGCTTGTCGACTTCGGCAGCGGTGGGGATCAGCACGGCACAAAGTGGTGTGGGCTCGCTGTCGACGGGATTGAGCACGACGAACAGCACCGTCGGTGCGCTGTCGACACAGGAGTCGACCGACGTGGGTTCATTGTCGACCAGCCTGACCACGACCAACAGCAATGTCAGCTCGTTATCGACGGGCCTGGACACGACGAACAGCAGCGTGACAAGCCTGTCGACTTCGGCAGCGGCAGGGATTAGCACGGCACAAAGTGGTGTGGGCTCACTGTCGACGGGATTGAGCACGACGAACAGCACCGTCGGCGCGCTGTCGACGCAGGAGTCGACCGACGTGGGCTCATTGTCGACCAGCCTGACCACGACCAACAGTAATGTCAGTTCGTTGTCGACCGGCCTGAACGCGACGAACAGCAGCGTGACAAGCCTGTCGACTTCGACCGCGGCAGGGATCAGCACGGCACAAAGCGGTGTGGGCTCACTGTCGACGGGCCTGAGCACGACCAACAGCACGCTCGGTGCGTTGTCGACGCAGGAGTCGACCGACGTGGGTTCATTGTCGACCAGCCAGACCATGACCAACAGCAATGTCAGTTCGTTGTCGACCGGCCTGAATGCGACGAACAGCAACGTGACGAGCCTGTCGACTGGCCTGGACACGACCAACAGCAGCGTGACGAGCCTATCGACCTCGACCGCGGCAGGGATCAGCACGGCACAAAGTGGTGTGGGCTCGCTGTCGACGGGATTGAGCACGACGAACAGCACGGTCGGTGCGCTGTCGACACAGGAGTCGACCGACGTGGGTTCATTGTCGACCAGCCTGAACACGACCAACAGCAACGTGACGAGCCTGTCGACTGGCCTGGACACGACGAACAGCAGCGTGACGAGCCTGTCGACGTCGACCGCGGCAGGGATTAGCACGGCACAAAGCGGTGTGGGCTCGCTGTCGACGGGATTGAGCACGACGAACAGTACCGTCAGTGCATTGTCGACGCAGGAGTTGACC
>NZ_VWWH01000207.1:0-1482 GCF_011753045.1 Burkholderia sp. Ap-955 | reverse complement strand
CGAGTGCCTGGCCGACGAGATCGCGCAGCGGATGGCCGGCGCGGCCGGCTGACGGCATCGGCCGCGCACGTGGGGCGTCCCGTTCGCCGCGCGCCGATCCGACCCCGCTAGAGGCGCCGCCCGCTAAACGGGTAAACTGCTCGGATGCAACGAATCACCACCACCGGGCGCGTCAACCTCAGTCACCTGTTCTGGCTCCGCAATCTCGCGATCATCGGCCAGCTCGTGACGATCGGCGTCGTGCAGACCTATTTCGGCGTGCATCTGCCGTTGCCGGCGATGCTGATGGTCATCGCGCTCGAAATCGTTTTCAATGCGCTCACCTGGGTGCGCGTGCTGCGCGCGCGGCCCGAGACCAATTTCGAGCTGCTCGGCCAGCTGTGGGTCGACCTCGGTGCGCTGTCCGCGCTGCTGTTCCTGTCGGGCGGCACGACCAATCCGTTCGTGTCGCTGTACCTGCCTTCGCTCGCGATCGCGGCGGCCGTGCTGCCGTGGCACCTGATGATCTGGCTCGCGGCGTTCGCGGTCGCGTGCTACGCAGCGCTCGGCTTCGACTCGGTGCCGCTCAACATGGACAACCCCGCGAACCTGTTCGACTACTACCGTACCGGGATGTGGGCGAACTTCATGGTCAGCGTCGGGCTGATCGCGTGGTTCGTCGCGCGCATGTCGAATGCGCTGCGCCAGCGTGATTCGGCGCTCGGCGAAGCGCAGCAGCACCTGCTGCGCGACGAGCGGGCGGTCGCGCTCGGCGTGCAGGCCGCCACCGTCGCGCACGAGATGGGCACGCCGCTGTCGACGATCGCGATGCTCGCCGAAGAGCTGCGCGACGCCGCGCGCGACGATCCGGGGCTGGCCCGCTACGAGGCCGACCTGAAGGTGCTCGAGGAACAGATGACGCTCTGCACGTCGGCGCTCGCGCGCCTGCGCAGCCGCGCGAGCGCGCCCGCGAGCCGCCAGCCGGTGGACGACTGGCTCGACACGTTCGTCGAGCACTGGCGCCTGCGGCATCCGCACGTGCAGTTCGAATTGCTCGGCGCGCGCCCGGCCGGTGTCGCACTCGACGACACGGTCGCGGCCGGCCAGATCCTGACGATCCTGCTCGACAACGCCGCGCGCGCGAGCCCGCAGCGCGTGACGCTGGCCGCGAAGGTCGCGCACGCCGGCACGGCCGACGAGATCGAATTCGAGGTATGTGACGACGGGCCCGGCATTCCGGCGGCGTTGCGTGAATCGCTCGGCGCGATGCCGGTCGACAGCACGCAGGGCGGGCACGGGGTCGGCCTGTATCTGGCGTTCAGCGCGGCCGCGCGGCTCGGCGGAGAGATCGAACTGTCCGATGTCGTGCCGCGCGCGGCGGGCGGCAACGGGCGGGCCGGCAGTGCGGCGAATGGTCACGCCGCGGCAGGATCGGCACAGCGCGCGGGCCAGCGCCTGACCGAACGGACAACCGGCGCGCCGGACAGCCGCCCGGCCGGTACG
>NZ_VWWH01000205.1:0-1711 GCF_011753045.1 Burkholderia sp. Ap-955 | reverse complement strand
CGCGGCGCAGCGCCCACAGCGGCACGCCCGCTTCACGCGCCGCGGCGGCGGCATTCGCGCTGATCCGCGCGGCATACGGATGCGTCGCGTCGATCACGAGGCCGATGCCGGCGCTGCGCAGATACGCGGCCAGCCCGGCCGCGCCACCGAAGCCGCCGACGCGCACGTCGCAGCGCAGGTCGTCGGGCACCTTGCCGAGGCCGGCCAGGCTGTAGACATGGTGAGGACCGAGCGCGCGCGCGATCTTCAGCGCATCGCCGGTGCCGCCGAGCAGCAGGATGCGCGTGCTCATCGCGCCTCCCCGACGAAGCGGCCCTGCCGGTCGATCGCGAACATCTCGACGGCCACCGACGGCGGCACGATGTCGCGCGCGACGCGCAACGCCTGTGCACAGACGAGATCGCCGAGCGGCACGCCGTCGGCGTGCGCGAGCTTCAGCGCTTCCTGGCTCGTGTTCGCGGCGCGCATCGCGGCCTGCAGCGTGTCGCTTGCACCCGCCTCGGCCGCCCACTGCGCGAGCAGCGGCAGGTCGATGCTCGAATGGCGGCTGTGCAGGTCGAGGTGGCCGGCCGCGAGCTTGCTGAGCTTGCCGAAGCCGCCGCACATCGACAGCCGCGCGACCGGCGCGCGCCGCAGGTGCTTGAGCACCGCGCCCGCAAAATCGCCCATCTCGATCAGCGCCATGTCGGGCAGTTGATAGTGCGCGCGCATCGCGTCCTCGCTCGCGTTGCCGGTGCACGCGGCAATGTGCGCGATGCCGTTCGCGCGTGCGACGTCGATGCCCTGGTGGATCGACGCGATATAGGCCGAGCACGAGAACGGCCGCACGATGCCGGTCGTGCCGAGGATCGACAGCCCGCCGACGATGCCGAGGCGCGGGTTCATCGTCTTCATTGCGAGCGCTTCGCCGCCTTCGACGCCGATCGTCACGTCGAAGCCGCCCGCATAGCCGTGCTCGGCCGCCAGCGCTTCCAGGTGCGTCGTCATCATCTGGCGCGGCACCGGGTTGATCGCCGGTTCGCCGACCGGCAGCGTCAGCCCCGCGCGCGTGACCGTGCCGACGCCCGGTCCCGCATGAAACCGCACGCCGGGCGCCGCCGCGAGTGCGACCCGCGCGAAGATCAGCGCGCCGTGCGTGACGTCCGGATCGTCGCCGGCATCCTTGATCGTGCCGGCTTCCGCACCGTCGGCGGTGGTACGGCAGAACTCGAGCCGCATCATCACGCGCTGCCCCTTCGGCAGCACGATCTCGACCGCGTCGTCCGCCCGGCCCGCGAGCACCAGCCGCGCGGCGGCGAGCGACGTCGCGGTCGCGCAGCTGCCGGTCGTATAGCCGAAGCGTAGCGGCGCGGGCTGTTCGGGGGTCTCGTCGCGCATCACGCGTCCGTTGCGTTCGTTACGTTCGCCGTGGCCGACGATGCGGGCGTGTCGGCCACGTCGGGCTTGCGCACGTCGTACAGCGTGACCGGCAACGGTTGTCGCCACGTATCGAAGCGACCGAGCGGCTCGGCGTGGGCGAGCGACACGCGCGTGAGCGTGCCGCCGTGCGCATCGCGCCATGCGGCGAGCGTCATCTCGCCCTGCAGCGTGACCGCGTTCGCGACCAGCCGGCCGCCGGGCTTCAGCGCTGCCCAGCACGCGTCGAGCACGCCGGGCGCGGTCGCCCCGCCGCCGATGAAGATCGCGTCGGGCGCGGCGAGCCCCGCGAGCG
>NZ_VWWH01000204.1:0-1777 GCF_011753045.1 Burkholderia sp. Ap-955 | reverse complement strand
TCCCGCGGCACGGCCGCGGGCGGCTACGGGCCGCGCCTCGCGAAAACCGCCGCACCGGCCGACAAGCCGGCCGCGAAGCCCGCGCTCGTGCGCCCGGCGCTGAACGGCGAGAAGCCGGCGGCGGCCACGGCTGGCACGTCCGACGATGATTGGGAGACCTTCTAAACCATGCCGCACGCGCGCGCGCCGTTTCGACCCGATGTACCGGATGCCTCGCCTCGCGCGGGCGAGCCGGGGCGCGACTTCGCGTTCACCAGCGCGGATTTCGCACGCATTCGCGCGCTGATCCATCAACGCGCGGGAATCTCGCTGTCCGAGCACAAGCGCGACATGGCGTACAGCCGTCTCGCGCGCCGCTTGCGGGCACGCGGCCTCGACACGTTCCGCGACTACCTCGACCTGCTCGAGCAGGAAGACGATCCGCTCGAGTGGGAAGCGTTCACCAATGCGCTGACGACGAACCTGACCGCGTTCTTCCGCGAGTCGCACCATTTCCCGATCCTGTCGGATTTCGTGAAGGGGCGGCCGGCGCCGGTCTCGGTCTGGTGCTCGGCGGCGTCGACCGGCGAAGAGCCTTACTCGATCGCGATCACGCTGATCGAGGCGCTCGGCGAATCGGCCGCGCGCGGCGCGTCGATCCTCGCGACCGACCTCGACACGCAGGTGCTCGCGAAGGCCGAAGCCGGCATCTACACGTACGACCAGGTCAAGCACCTGGCGCCGGAGCGGCTGAAGCGCTTCTTCCTGAAGGGCACGGGCGCGCAGGCCGGCCGCGTGAAGGTGCGCCCCGAGCTGCGCGCGATGATCCGCTTCGAGCAGCTGAACCTGACCGATGCGGATTACGGGATCGCGAAGCCGTTCGACGCGATCTTCTGCCGCAACGTGATGATCTATTTCGACAAGCCGACGCAGGGGCAGGTGCTGTCGCGCTTCGAGCCGCTCGTGAAGCCGGGCGGGCTGCTGTTCGCCGGCCATTCGGAGAACTTCACGTATGTCACGCAGGCCTTCCGGCTGCGCGGGCAGACGGTGTACGAACTGACCCGCGACGCCGCACAGGGCACGCGGCCGCGGGGCGCGCAGGCGTCCGCGATGCCGTCCCCCGCGCGCATGCATGCCGCGGGCGCCGCATCAGCTCTTGGAGAGCGCGGATGAGCGCCCTGCCGATCGCCACCAATCGCTACTTCGACAACCACTTCGGCCGTCCCGGCGTGAAGCTGCTGCCGAACGAGTTCTACACGACGTCCGAGGACATGGTGCTGATGACCGTGCTCGGCTCGTGCGTCGCCGCGTGCCTGCACGACCCGTACGCGGGCATCGGCGGGATGAACCACTTCATGCTGCCCGACGACGGCGCCGATCCGGGCGCGGCCGCGTCGGAATCGATGCGCTACGGCGCGTATGCGATGGAAGTGCTGATCAACGAGATGATCAAGGCCGGCGGGCGCCGCGAACGCTTCGAGGCGAAGGTGTTCGGGGGCGCCGCCGTGCTGGCCGGGATGACGACGATCAACATCGGCGACCGCAACGCGGATTTCGTGCGCCGCTACCTGGCGCTCGAACGTATCCGCATCACGGCGGAAGACCTGCAGGGTGTGCACCCGCGCAAGGTCGCGTTCATGGCGGCCACGGGGCGCGCGGCGGTGAAGAAGCTGCGGCTGCAGGTGCCGGGCGTCACCGAGCGCGAAGCCGCGCTCGCCCGCGAGGCCGATCGCGCCCGCACCGCACGGCCGCGTCCGCAGGTCGAGCTGTTCGCGGCGAAGCGTCCGGCCCCGCCGCA
>NZ_VWWH01000203.1:0-1872 GCF_011753045.1 Burkholderia sp. Ap-955 | reverse complement strand
GCGCCGATCACCATCGACACGTCGGCTTCGGGGAAGTCGGCGTTGATCTCGTCCATCTC
The DNA here is from genome assembly GCF_011753045.1 of Burkholderia sp. Ap-955. NCBI lineage: Bacteria > Pseudomonadati > Pseudomonadota > Betaproteobacteria > Burkholderiales > Burkholderiaceae > Burkholderia > Burkholderia sp. Ap-955. The sequence continues at coordinate 1,813 of NZ_VWWH01000203.1, read as the reverse complement.
CATCACGATGTCGTAAGGCACCTTCGCCTCGGCGAGCAGCACGTTCATGTGCCCCGGCATGCGGCCGGCCACCGGATGGATCGCGAAACGCACGTCCACGCCCTTCTCGCGCAGCGCCTTCGTGAGTTCATGCACGGTGTGCTGGGCTTGCGCCACGGCCATCCCGTACCCGGGCACGATGATCACGCTCTTCGCATCGCGCAGCAGTTCAGCCGTCTCCAGCGCGCTCACCGCCACCACTTCGCCGGCCGGCTGCGCACCCGCACCCGACGCTGCAGGCGCACCGCTGCCCGTACCGAAGCCGCCGGCAATCACGCTGATGAAGTTGCGGTTCATCGCGCGGCACATGATGTACGACAGGATCGCACCCGACGAGCCCACCAGCGCGCCGATCACGATCAGCAGGTCGTTGCCGAGCATGAAGCCGGTGGCCGCCGCCGCCCAGCCCGAGTAGCTGTTGAGCATCGACACCACGACGGGCATGTCCGCGCCGCCGATCGCCATCACCATGTGCACGCCGAACAGCAGCGACACCACCGTCATCACGATGAGCGGCGTCATGCCGTCCTGGACCGTCTCCGCATGCAGGAACGCACGACCGAACACGATCACCACCACCAGCGCGGCCAGGTTGAGCCAGTGCCGGGCCGGCAGCAGCAGCGGCTTGCCGCCGATCTTGCCGGAGAGCTTGCCGAACGCAATGACCGAGCCCGCGAAGGTCACCGCACCGATCAGGATGCCGACATAAATTTCCACTTCGTGGATCGCGTGCTCGGCGCCCGTGAACTGCACCGACGTATCGATGTAGCTCGCGAAGCCCACCAGGCACGCTGCCAGACCGACCAGGCTGTGCATCAGCGCAACCAGCTCGGGCATCTGCGTCATCTGCACCTTCTTCGCGGCATAGAGGCCGACGGCTCCGCCGACGACCAGCGCCGCCACGATGTACGGAACGCCCTCAATCGAGACGCGCGGGCCGAGTACCGTGGCGAGCACCGCGATCAGCATGCCGATCATGCCGAGCAGGTTGCCGCGCCGTGCGGTCTCGGGATTGGCCAGCCCGCCGAGGCTGAGGATGAAGAGGATGGCCGCGCCGATATAGGAGACGGTAGTCAGATTGGAAGTCATTGTTGTCGTCTCCTTACTTGCGGAACATCGCCAGCATGCGTCGCGTCACCGCGAAGCCGCCGAACATGTTGACGGCCGTGAGCGTCAGCGCACCCACCGCCAGGCCCAGGATCAGCCCGGACGGACGGCCCCCCGCCGCCGCGTCGCCCAACGGCGGCGCGACCTGCACCAGCGCGCCGATCGCGATGATCGACGAGATCGCATTGGTGACGCTCATCAGCGGCGTATGCAGCGACGGCGTGACGTTCCAGATCACCATGTAGCCGACGAAGCAGGCCAGCACGAACACCGTGAAGTGCGCCAGGAACGTGGCCGGCGCGAACTGGCCGACCAGCAGGAACACCAGTGCGCCGACGGCGAACGTGATGGCGAGCGACTTCGCCGACATCGGCGCGCCGCTGCCGTGGCCGTGGCCCTTGGACGCGGTGGCCGCGACCGGCGGTGTTGCAGGCTTCGGTGCGGCGGCCGGCTGCTGGATCGGCGGCGGCGGCCACGTAACGTTGCCTTCCTTGATGACCGTGAGGCCGCGGATCGCGTCGTCGCTGAAGTCGACGTTGATCGTGCCGTCCTTGCCCTTGCACAGCTCCTCGACCACGCGCAGCAGGTTGGTCGCATACAGCGTCGACGACTGTCGTGCCAGGCGCGACGCGAGATCCGTGTAGCCGACGATGGTCACGCCATGACG
>NZ_VWWH01000202.1:0-1925 GCF_011753045.1 Burkholderia sp. Ap-955 | reverse complement strand
ACCGGCGCGAGCCGCCCGTCGGGCGCGCCGGTGAGGTGCGCGCACAGCGCGGGCAGGTCCGGCGCGCCGAACACGGTGACGCCCGGCACGAGCGCGGCCTCGGCGGCGCTGGCGAGCGGCAGGTACAGCTCGGGGTTGTTCGACGCGGCGACGGAGCGCGGCTCCGGGCCGACCCCTTGGCCACCGTTGCCTGAACCGGAGAGCGTGCCGGAACCCAGGTCGGAAGCCGCGCCACTTTCCGCTGATTGCCAATCCCGCGCGACGCCACACGCCATCGCAAACGCACCGCGCATCGGCCGCAGCGCGCCGGTCAGCGACAGTTCACCCGCGAATTCGCGGCCGGCCAGCGCGTCGGCCGGGATCTGGCCGTTCGCGGCGAGGATGCCGAGCGCGATCGGCAGGTCGAACCGTCCCGACTCCTTCGGCAGGTCGGCTGGCGCGAGGTTGACGGTGATGCGGCGCACGGGGAAGTCGAAGCCGCAGTTCTGCAGCGCGGCACGGACGCGCTCGCGGCTTTCGCGGACTTCGAGGTCGGGCAGGCCGACGATCGAGAACGACGGCAACCCGTTGGCGAGATGGACTTCGACGGTGACGTCCGGCGCGCGGCCGGAGGCGGGCGCGCGACTGCGCACCACGGCGAGCGACATGGCGAGGCTCCTGAAAAAAGACGGACGACGGCCGTTCGAGGCCGCATGCCGCGGGAATCGGAGGAATCGGTGCGCGCTTGCCGGCGTGGCGCGGGGAAAGAACGAGGAACAGCGGAACGACGGACTGCGAAGAGCGATGAACAGCGAAGAGCGGGGGTGCTGCGGAGAACGACGGACGACGAAGAACGGTACGGTGACTTCAGTGCTTCAGTGCTTCAGTGCTTCAGTGCTTCAGTGCTTCAAGGCGGCGGGCGCGGGCCGCACGAGGCGGCCCGCGCCCGGACCTTGCGGCCGGACAGGGCGTCAGGCTTGCGGCGCGGCGAGCTTCTGCTCGAGTTCCGCGACGCGTTTCTCGAGTTCCTCGAGGCGCACGCGGGTGCGGGCGAGCACCTGGGCCTGCGTGTCGAATTCCTCGCGCGTGACGAGATCGAGTTTCGAGAAGCCTTGCGACAGCATGGCCTTCACGTTGCGCTCGACGTCCTTGGCCGGCGAGTTTTTCAGCAGATCGCTGACGCGCGACTGCAGATCGTTGAAAACGTCGCTGGGTTGCTTCATGTGATTCCCCTTCCTTGCACAAAAAATGTGCATCTTCAGTTGCGTACGTGCCCATGATGCACGCATGACCGGAAATGGTGCGCCGTGGGCGCGAATTCCGGGCATGGCGCCCGCATGGGTGAATGGCCCGGGAATCCGGGACGTGCGTGCACTCTAGCAACGATCCTTTCGCCGCGCCAGCAAACCGGGGCACGTTGGCCATTCGGCCGGGCTTCCGCACCTTACATCACGCGATGCGACCCCTTGATGAAGCCCTTTGAAACGGTGCGCGAACCGACTTGGCATGCGAGTTGCTGAGAAGAGTCCGTTACAACATTCCAACCAATTCGACGGGACAACCCAGCGAGAGGACTTCATGAAACTCATTACCGCAATCATCAAGCCGTTCAAGCTCGATGAGACGCGCGAAGCGCTGTCGGCGCTTGGCGTCTCGGGCATCACGGTGACGGAGGTGAAAGGGTTCGGACGCCAGAAGGGGCACACCGAGCTGTACCGCGGCGCCGAATACGTGGTCGATTTCCTGCCGAAGATGAAGATCGAGGCAGCCGTGTCCGACGATCTCGTCGACGAGGCGGTCGAGGCGATCGAGCGGGCCGCGCGCACGTAGATCGCCATCCAGTCACGAAGATAGCACCGCAAGGCGACGGGAACATCGCTGGGCGGTGATCCGGGCTATCAGGAGGCGATCATGTCGATCATAGGCCCGCCGCGCGGGATCGGGGC
>NZ_VWWH01000201.1:0-1982 GCF_011753045.1 Burkholderia sp. Ap-955 | reverse complement strand
CGCGCCGCGCATGCCGGTGCGGCGGCGCCGGGCGTGGCCGTCGCCAAACCGGATGCACACGGCGTGTGGCCGCTGTCGCCGGCGCAGCTCGGCCTGTGGTTCCTGTGGCGCGCGCAGCCGGACAGCGCCGCGTACAACATTCCGGTCGCGCTGCGGGTGCGCGGCCCGCTCGACGTCGATGCGCTGCGTGCGGCGTTCGCGGATGTCACCGCCGTGCATCCGGCGCTGCGCGCGCGGCTCGTGGCGCGTGACGGCGCACTGCCGGGCCAGCGGATCGATGCGGCCGTTTCTGTCGAACTGCCAGTGCTCGACCTGTCGACGCAAGCCGATGTGCTCGCCCGCGCCGCTGCGCTGACCGACGAGGATGCACTCGCGCCGTTCGATCTCGCCGCCGATGCGCCGCTGTGGCGTGCGCGCGTGCTGCGTCTGGGCGCGGACGATCACGTGCTGTCGGTGACGATTCATCACATCGTGTCGGATGGCGAATCGATCGAGCTGTGGCTCGATGCGGTTCGTGCGCGCTATGTCGCCCGCGTGCAGAGCGGCGCCGGCGCCGTGCCGGCCGATGAGGCCGTCCAGCTGGCCGCCCAACCGCTCGTGCTGCCCGTACCGTGCCATCCGGCCCGCGTGGCCTACTGGCGCGATGCGCTGGCCGATCTGCCGGCGCGCGTGCTGCCGCAGCGCAATGACGCGCCGGCCTTACCGCAATGGCGCGCGGCCCGCATCGCGTTCGAATTCGACGGCGCGCTGATCCGCGCCGCACGCGACACGGCATCGGCCGCGCACGCGACGCTGCCGATGCTGCTGCACGCGGCGCTCAACACCGCGCTGTTCCGCGCGACGGGTGCGGTCGACCAGCCGGTCGGCGTGCTCGCGTCGACGCGCGAGCTGACGGGCGATGCGGCCCGCGACGCGCTCGGCCTTTTCATCAACTCGGTCGTCGTGCGCACGCGGATCGACCCGGCCGCGCGTCGTGCGGACGTGCTTGCACAAGTGCGCGACATGGCGCTTGCGGCCTACGCGCACGCCGACGTGCCGTTCGCGGACGTCGTCGCGGCGCTGCGCGCGCCGCGTGCCGCGCAGGCCAATCCGCTGTTCCAGGTGATGTTCAACTACCTGCGCCCGACCGGTGCCGCGGCGCGCGACTGGGCCGGCCTGTCGCTGGCCGGCTTCGACGACGTGCGCCATCGCGTCGTATTTACGCTGGAGCTGGACGTCGTCGAGCATCCGGACGGCCGCGTGAGCGCCGCGTTCTCGTATGCGGACGAACTGCTCGACAGCGGCTTCGTCGATGCGCTCGTCGATCTCTATCACGACGAAGTCGCGCGTTTCGCCGGCGCGTCGGAAGCGGTGCTCGGTGCGCCCGACGAGCGTGCCGTTGCGCAGGCGTCGCATCGCGCGCAGACCGAAAGCCATGCACGCGCCGCAACGCCGTCCTGCGCACCGCATGCGGCTGCCGCGCTCGCGGCGTTGTGGTCCGACACGTTCGCGACGGCCGCGCCCGAACCCGATGCCAACCTGTTCGAAGTCGGCGCGACGTCGTTCGACGTCGTGCGCTTCGTCGACGCGGCCAGCCGCGCCGGCCATGCGCTGACGGTTGCCGACGTGTTCGCGTCGCCGACGCTCGCGGCACTCGGCGCGCGGCTCGATGCGCACACGGAAACGGGACAGGAGGCGCGTCATGCTGGCTGAAGTGCGTCCGGACGGATTCACGATGCTCGATACCTACCGACTCGCGTTCGCGGACGGCCTGTTCGCCGTGCGTGACGGCGCGGAAATCCGCGTCGCGCACGGCGACGGCATCGGCGCGCAGTTGCTGCGCGCGCAACTCGGCGACGACGGCGCGCTGCGCCTCGTCGCGTACAACCATCGCGCGGCGCCGGCCGACCAGCGGCGTGCGCTGCTGGCGGCACTGGCCGCGGCGTTTTCGGACAGCGCGCGTCACGCCGCGATCCGGCTCGACCCGGCCGCGTGGCCGGCGG